>CAWDDH010000002.1:0-13883 GCA_963801105.1 uncultured Acidimicrobiia bacterium | reverse complement strand
GATCACGACCGACCATCGAGCACCCGACGAAGAGAGCGACACTCAGCAGCCGCTGGCCCGCCGGCGGTACGGTGCGAAATCCGAATCACGATTGGAGACCGTCATGGCCAAGCTGTTCCTGACCCACCCGATTGCCGACTACGACGCGTGGCGGCCCGTGTTCGACGCCGATGCGCCGCGGCGCGCCGCCCACGGCCTCACGAACGTCGTCGTCCTTCGCGACGTGGACGATCCGAACTCGATCTGGATGGTCGGCGACGGCGACCCGGCCAAGTTCCAGGAGATGCTCGAGGATCCCGACCTCGCGGCCGCGATGCAGCAGGCCGGCGTCACCGGCCCACCGCAGGTCTTCATCGCGCCCTGACGCTGCATCCGTCGGGTCATCGGGTCCTAGACCCGATGACCTGTTCGGTTGGACGTCCACGGTTGCCCGGGGCTCGCCGAACATCGAGCTCGCGAGTGAGCCGCCGAGGACCCGGTCGATGCCGAGGTCGTCGAGGATCGTGCCGAGTTGGAGGGCGAGGCTGACGGGGCTCTTGGTCATTCGGGTGAGGCTGCGGCACCGAATGCCGGCGCGGCGCCGGCGCCGTTGCGGCGACGGACGAGCTCCAATGTCAGCGCTTCGTCGTTGCACTCAGGGTCGGCTGACTTGATGCCGGTGGTTGCGAGCCGATCGACGTCGCGACACCGGCCACCACCGCACGCATCCGGCGGGTGGGACCGCACTCCTCCGGGTAGTGGCTCAGTTTGAGGGATTGGCGTGTCGGATCATGGTCCTGGACGATTCGCCCTTCTCGACAAGCACGAAGCCGACCGACGCGTAGAGGTCGCGTGCTGGATTGTCGTCATTGACGCTGAGACTCAGCGCCGGGTGTCCCTGGGCAATGCTGGCCTTGATGAGGTCCATGAGGAGCCGACGGCCGATTCCCTCACGCCGACGAGTCGCGATGACTGCGATCGACAGTTCTGGGACGTCCTCAGCGACGAAGCCATAGCCGTGGACGGCCTCGGTGAACGTCCGGTACCAAGCTGCGCCTACCGGCCCGTCCTGTTCGGCAACCAGTCCGTAGTCGCCGTGCCTGGGCCATCCCGCGAGGTACGCCGCGTACCGCGGATCGGCGAGCACCTGGTCAGCGGTCGGTGTCGGCTTGCTGGGCCGCCAGACTGCTGCTTCGCCGAGCATCGTCGCGAGGAAAGTGAAGTCCTCGTCACCGGCCGGGCGACACCGAACTTCCACCATCCGGGTCAGTCTTCCAGCAACTCGCACAGCTGGGTGATCGGCCAGGAGTGGGTCTCGACCCCGGCTGCCATCATGGGGGCGACGACGGGTCCGAGCCGCCCAGAATCTCGAACTGAGCCGCTACCCTCCTCCGCGCACGCCGGGGGCAGCGTCATCACCGTCAGGCCCGACGCGCAGGGATGAGCGATGTCGCGCCCGAGTTGATGCGTCCGCCTCTCAGTCGTCGCCGCGGATCACGATCGCGCCGAGGGTGTCCACGACGGTCACCGGACCACCGGTCAGGACCGATACGGGCACCAGCAGGGCCTCGTCCCCCTCGCTGATCACGTCCGCCTTGAGCTTCACCGTCAGGACCGCGAACAACTTCCCCGCGCGGATGTACGGCTTGGTCGGCTTCTTCTTCGTGTAGTCCGACGGCTGGATCGCCGTGCCGTCCACGGTGTGCCACTCGAGACGGAGATCCGACGCGAGCGGACGGTCCAGCTGCGCGAGTAGCTGCACGGTGCGGGGCCCGCCGAAGCCACCCTCGGCGATCCAGGCGTCGGTCACCACGAGCACCGGATCGGCGGCGGCGATCGAGTCCGAGTCGCGGATCGTGATCTGACCGTCGGCGTCGTCGATCACCGCCGTTCCGGTCGTGACGCTGACCAGGTGAACTGCGAAGGTCTCATCGGCCTCGATGTCGGCATCCGGACGGATCCGAACTGCGACCGCGGCCGACACCTTCCCCGCCTTGATCGTCGCGGTCGCCGGCTTGGCCGACGTGCCCTTGCGCTTGTAGTCGGACCCACTGGCGGCACCGCTCGCCGAGCCGTCGACGGTGTAGTACTTGACCTTCGTATCGGTCGCGGCGGGTTGGTTCAGCGTGATCCGGACGCGGCCCGTCACCGCCGGCTTGGCGACGGCCGGTTCGAGCACGGACGCGTCCGAGACGCTGACGGTGACGGGCGCGAACACGGTCTCGGCGCTCGCGGGTGAGTCTCCGACCCAGTTCTGGGCGACGATCGCGTAGAAGTACCGGCTCGTTCCCGTCGACGCAGCCGTGTCGAGGTACTGCGTCGTGATCGCGTTGGTCGCCCCGATCTGGGTGAGCGAGTTGCTCGTGACGCCGCGCAGCACGCGGTAGCCCGAGATGACGCCGCCCCCGTCGTTGGCCGGCGGCGACCATGAGACCGTCGCGTGGCCCTGCGTCGGGCCCAGCTTCACGCTGGGTGCGCTCGGCGCGTCGGGCGCGGTCGCGGTGCCGCCCGCGGTGACGAAGCTCCAGGTGTGGCTCTCGCGGAGGAGTTGGGACGGGTCGTCACGGACCAGGTCCGTGGGGTCCGAGACCTCGACGTCGACGGTGTGCGGTCCGGGCTCGAACCCGTCGAACTGGATCTGGAACGTCGGTGTCGATGCCGCGACGATGCCGTCGACCAACCACCGCACATCGAGCGAGTGAGTGCTGGGTTGGGGTGTCGTGACCGTGAAGACCTGCGAACCACCCGGGGTCGAGGTCACCGAGTCGCCCGCCGGAGAGATCGTGTCGATGGGCGACACGACGTCGTAGATCTGGCGGACGAGCTGTTCACCGTTGACCTGATCGTAGGGCTGGTTCAGTGAACGCATCTTGCTGTTGAACGTGGGGCGGTAGACGCCCGTGTCGCAGTAGCCGCCGCCTTCGTAGAGGCCGGGCACGGAGGGCGCCGAGGACACGGTGGGGACTGCGGTGCTCGCGCTGATCCAACTCGACCACTTGATGGACTCGCGCACGGTCTGGGTGGTGAGGTTCGGCTTGGAGTCCGCCCCGAGCGGGTTGCACGCGACGCCGGCACCGGCGCCGTATTCGTCGGCGAGCTGCCCGAAGCTGTGTCCCAGCTCGTGGAGCACGAGCTCGATCGAGGCGCCGTTGGTCGATGCGACCGCCACCGAACCGCCCGAACCGCCGTAGGTGGTGTCGTTGACCAGCACCAGCACGATGTCGCGCTCGTCGGGGGCCAGGGTGTTGCCGAGGATGGTGGAGACCTTGGCCGTGTTCACACAGATGAGCCGGACGATGTTCGAGCAGTTGTACGTGGAGTCGAGGGCGGTGTCGACGTAGGTCGCCGGTTGGAGCTCGGGGTGGTCGGACCCCGACTGCGCGCTGACGACGTCGACCCGATGGACGTTGAAGTAGGTGGAGTACTCGTCGAACGGAGACTCCCCGAGCAACCCCGCCGCCGCATTCGCCGCGTCGGTTGCGTACTGGTTCATCTCGGCGCTGGTGTACCCGTCACCCAGGATCGCGACGTCGACCCGGTTGGCCGGATCACCATTGGTCGTGATCATGGTCGTGGGCTCCGCGGCGGCCGGCGTGCCGTGGCTCGACACGGCCAGCAGCGGGGCGAGGACCGCGGCGAGGCAGATCACGACCCAGATCCGGACGCTCGGGCGGGCTCGCCGGCGGGTGGTCATGGAATCGTGACCGTGTCGACGGGACCGAGCCGGGCGGGGTCGGTGCCATCCGGTTCGAGCACCCGCAGGGTCTTCGCGCCGACTCCTTCGGGGATGTCGATGTCGATCGCAACGTCGGGCCGGAGCAGGGTCCGTCCGGAGAGGGTGCCGTCACTCTCCGGGAACTCGGCCCGGAGCACCCTCGGATCGGCGACCCGCGTGGCCCAGACCACGACGCCCGAGTTGTCGAGCGCCGCCACCACCAATCCGTCGGTCCCGACGGTCGCGGACCGGTGGCGCGGTGGCGCACCGTCGCGCGACCTCGCCGACACGGCCGTTGCCGTGGTCCTTCGCGCCGGTCCGCTGCCGGAGGTGCGGAACCGGACGCGGACGGCGCGGTGCCGGTCTGCCAGGGTGCCGGACTGCTGGCGGCCGACTCGCTGGCCCGAGCGTGTCAGGAGCGCAGCGAGCGCGGTGGGAACTGGTCGTCGGGGTGTGGCGCTCCCGGTCCGGTCGGAGCCGGGGTTGGCGGTGATCTGGTTCCCGCAGGCGCCCGCTCCGACCGTCAGCGCGATGGCGACGATCAACGCACGACGTGGCCGCCGACCTGCTGCGCGCCCCGTCGACAACCATGATCGACGGCGCGGAACGGCCGAGCTGGCTCGCTGACCTCCACCCGTCCCGCGGTGCCTTTCGCGAATGACCATGGCACTCCACCCCACGTCGTTGCCAGGATCCCGCATCGGTGTCGTCCCGAAAGCCCCCATCCGGAGTCCGTCGCGGGATGCGGTCTCGACCGGGAGTCTGGCGCTCGAGAGCGCGGCCGGCAACCGCGGTGCGGTCGGTCGCACCCTCATGGCTGATTGCCGTTGTGCGACGGAGCGCCGTGAGGGGTTGTCACCAACGGAGGCGAGCGCGAGCGTTGTGGCCGGAGTGATCCGGATGAGGGAGGGCAACCATGCCGAAGTACCTGTTTCGAGCGTCGCTTGCTCCCGAGGGAGTCGCGGGCGTCCTCGCCGAAGGCGGCACGGCACGACGCGCGGCCGTTCAGCAGGCGCTCGAGAACCTCGGTGGCACACTCGAAGCCTTCTATTTCGCGTTCGGTGACGACGACGTGGTCGGGATCTGCGAACTCGCCGACAACGAGACGGCCGCGGCCTTTGCCATGGAGACGTCCGCGTCGGGTCGCGTCTCCGTGGCGACCACGGTGCTCCTCACGCCCGAGGAGCTCGACCGGGCTCGTGAGAAGAAGAGCGGCTGGCGTGCACCCGGGGCCTGACGCCGCCTAGGAGGGTCACTCTCGGGCGGTTCGGGCCCAAGTGATCGGGGTGTGGGATCCCGGGCGCACGTTCGCCGCGGGTCGGTACACTTCGCGTGGCGGGACCGTCATCCAAGGCAGTGCATCGTGGAGTTCCTCGTCCTCGGACCTCTCGAGCTCAAGAGTGATGACGGGCAGCCGGTCGCCCTGACCGGTCCCAAGCGCCGCGCACTCCTTGCGTTGCTCGTGCTCCGCGCCGGCCTGGTCACCCCCGGATCCCGCCTGGCCGATGAGCTCTGGCAGGGTGCGCCACCGAAGTCGTGGGCGACGACTCTGCAGACCTTCGTGTACCAACTTCGCCGGCGGTACGGCGTCGGGGAGCTCCTGACCACCCCCTCCGGCTACGTCCTCGAGCCGGCGCCCGACGCCGTCGACGCCATCTGCTTCGAGCAGATGCTGCAGCGGGCCAGGACCACCGCACCCGGCGATCCCGGCGCCGGGCTCGAGATCTTCAACGAGGCGCTCGGCCGCTGGCGTGGCCCTGCTTTCGGTGAGTTCGCCGATGAGCCCTGGGCGATGGCGGAGGCCGAGCGCCTCGAGCAGCTGCGCGTCGATGGCGTCGAGGCACGGGCCGCATGCGCGATCGGCGCCCGGCGGCTCGATGGTGTTGCCACCGAACTCCAGACGTGGACGAAGCGCCACCCGCTTCGCGAGTCACTCTGGGTGCTGCGCCTGGTTGCGCTCGCGGAAGACGGACGACCGTCGGAGGCACTGCGGGTGGGCGAGGAGCTTCGAGCGGTGCTGCGGGACGAGCTCGGCACCGCCCCCGGGTCGGCGTTCATGCGGGCCGAGAACGCATTGATCCGGGACGAGCCGCTGCCAACCTGGGCCGACCTCGCCGGCCTCGACGCCCCGCCCACCCCCGTGCCGGAGCGCCGGGTGCGAATGCGGTCTCCGGTCACACGGCTGCATGCCGCCCAGCGCGCGCAACCGCCCGCCATCGATCGCTTCGTGGGACGGACCGGGGAGCTCGCGGCCCTCCGACAGGCCTTCGCCGCCGCGGACCAGGGCCGGCCGCAGGTGGTCCTGGTCACCGGACCCGCCGGGATCGGCAAGTCACGACTGCTCAACGAGTTCACCCCCGGTGCGGTCGCCCAGGGTGCACTGCTGTTGTGGGGCACGTGCCAGGACGACGCCGCCGTGCCGTACCTGGCGCTCGCGACCGCCTTCGACGGCCTGCCCGGGCAGAACCCGTTCGACGCGCTGGACGTCGTCGACCGCAGCGCCGGTGACGACAGCGCCCGCCTCGGGCTCTACGTCTCGGTGACGCGGGCGCTGCTCGACCAGGCGAGCACTCGCCTCGTCGTGCTCGTGGTGGAGGACGTGCACGCGGCCGACGAGGCGACCCTGGGACTGCTTCGCCATCTCCTCGCCGTCGGTTCCGAGAACGCCGCGCAGCAGCGCGCTCAGCTCCTGATCGTCACCACGTCCCGGCCCGCTGCTCCCGGCGGTGACGTCGACCTCCTCGCAGGACGGCTCCGCCGCGCCGCCCTCGCCCACGTGCTCGACCTCGGGCCACTCGAACCGGAGGACGCGCGCGACCTCGCCACCGACTGGCTCGCGAGGCGGCCGAGCACCGTGACCGCTGATGCACTCGTCCGTGCCGCGGGCGGCAACCCGCTGGTGCTCCGGTCGCTCCTCGGTCGCGTCGACGAGGCCGGAGCCGATCGCGGTGACCCCCTCGCGCTCCTCGGACCGACGGACCTCGACGACCAGCTGTGGCACCGTCTCGACGAGCTGAGCGCGGACTGTCACACGATGCTGGTCGATGCCGCGGTCCTCGGCGACGGGGAACGACTCGAGCGACTCGCGGCCGTGACCCAACTCGACGCCGAGTCCCTCGATGCACTGGTCAACGAGGCTGCGGCGGTCGAGGTGCTCTTCGCCGACGACGAGCGCTACTGGTTCGAGCACCCGCAGCTCCGCCAGCTCGTCTACCACTCGACCGGCGCTGCCGACCGCGCCCGGCGTCACCTCACGATCGCCGAGCGACTCGATTCGCTCGGGGCCGACCGCATGGTCGTCGCGCATCACCTCGCAGGTGCGGACCGGCTCGCGGACCCGTCCAAGGTGATCGAGGTCTGCCGCGAGGCTTCCGACCGTGCGGCGGCGATGGGCGCATGGCGCGACGCACTTCGACACGCCCTCGTAGCGCTCGCGGCGGCCTCCGAGCAGGAGCTGGACGCCACGAGCCTCGCGGCGTTGCAGCTGCGCGCCGGCCGGGCGGCATTCCTCGCACGGGACCGGCCGCTGGCGGTCAAGCACCTCACCGGAGCGGTCGAGCTCGCGGAGGCGAGCGGTTCGCTCGGCGTGTGGGGAGCGGCCGCCGTCCGCCTCGCCCGCGAGTCCGTCGACGACCGCGACCGGTACGCGTCGACGCAGCTCGCTCTCGGTGGTCTCGAGCGGTTCCTCGCCGCGGCCGGTGACGAGGAACCGGCGCTGCGAGCAGAGGCGCACGCGCTCCAGGCCGAGGTCTACTCCGACCGTGACCTCGAGTCGGCACGCTTCCATGCCGAGCGCGCCGAGCAACTCGCGGCCGAGATCGACGACGACGAGGTACGAGCGAAGGTCCGCTTCGCCCGTGGAGTCCGGCACCTGATCGGCGTGGAGCTCGACGCCGCACGCGACTGCTTCGATCAGGCGCGTGGCCACGCCGCGCGTCTCGCTGACCCCAACCCCCGTATCTGGTCGTTGGGTCGCCTCGGCTTGCGTGCGTATGTCGCAGGCGACCTCGACGAGGCCGACGCCCGGCTTTCGGATGCACGGACACGGGCGCACGACTCGGACAACCTCGGCGAGTACTCGATGGCTGCTGCCGTGCAGGCGTCGGTTGCGGCGATGCGGGGCCTCTTCGCCCGCTGCGAGGAGGACGCACAGCGCGCCCAGGACGCCTACGCGCTCGCGGACTACTGGTTCACGCCGGGGATCCTGTTCCCCACGCTCGCTGCCGCTCGGGCGACACGCGGTGATCTCGCCGGCGCCAACGCATCGCTGGACGACTGGGACCGGATCCATCCCCGTGCGAGCCGCCGGTTCCGAACGCTCGCAGCTGCGATCGCGGGCGCTCCCAAAGGGTCCACGGCCGCGGCCGATGCGTTCCGGGTCGTCAGCGACTCGACCGTCGACCTCCTCGCGAGCGGCCGCGTCGCGGCCCAGGCACTTCTCGGCGGCCTCATCGGGGCCGGGGACCTGGCTGCCGCGTCCGTGGAACCACTCACCGACCTCTACGACCGCGGCTTGCGGTTCAGCATCGGCTGGCCGACCCATGTCGCACACGCCGTCGCCGTCGCCCATGCCGCGATCGACCAGCCGGACGAGGCTCGACGGTGGTTCGACCGCGCGCTCACCGATGCCCAGGACCGACACGCCGACGGAGTAGTAGCGCGCGTCGCGCTCGACTACGGGCGGACCGAGTTGCACCAAGGTCACGAACGCGCCGGGCGCGAGTTGCTCGCGCTCGCTGAGCACACCGCGTCGAAACTCGCCCTTCCCCTGGAGCCTGCGCGGCACACCGCGCCGTCGATGCCCGGCGCGAACCTCACGAGGGTGATCCTCGTCACGGATCTCACCGCGTCGACCGATCTGAATGCGCGTCTCGGCGACCGCAGCTACCTGCCGCTGCTCCGCGAGCACGACGACATCATTCGGCGCGCACTCGAGCAACACGACGGTGTCGAGTTCAAGCACACCGGGGACGGGATCGCGGCCTGGTTCTTCTCCTCGAGCGGCCCGCTCGAATGCGCGGCAACGATCGTCGAGGAGTTCGCGCGCCGGAACCGTGACGCGGGACATCCCCTGCTCGTGCGCATCGCACTGGCTGCGGGGGAGCCGACGCCGATCGACGGCGACCTGATCGGACTTTCGGTGACGACGGCGTTCCGAGCGCTCGAACACGCCGCGCCGGGAGAGATCGTCGCGACCCCCGAGGTCACCGGGCTCGCCCGCGGGCTTCCCTGGAGCTTCCGATCCCGTGGCAGCAGCCTGCTCAAGGGCTTCACCGAGCCGGTCGAGCTGTTCGCGGTGACCGCTGCCTGACCGGTTGCGGGCCGGGGACTCCGTGGTTACCGTCTTGTCACCGGGGCAATCATCTCCGACTGACCGGGGGCATGGCGTGACCGGTTCGATGCCGTACCTGCTGCACAAGGGTGCATACTTCGAGGTCCTCGAGAGCATCCTCGCCGACCCGGCCGAGCGCGTCGCGAGGCTCGGGAAGCTCCGCGCCGGCGCCCCGCTGGCCGATCTGTGCGGGTTCGACTCGACCAACCTCGGCACGCCGCCAGACCCGAACGCGGGCCTCCCGGGGACCGGCGACAAGAGGACCCCGGACGACCGCGTCGAGCACTTCAACCGCGATTGGCTCGGTATGACGAACGAAGGCGGCGGGGGCTGGGCGAAGCAGCCCGAGGCGTTCCCGACCGGCTTCTGGGGCGGATTCCAGGGCGATCCGGAGGCGATTCTGCGAGCGACGCTCGAGCGTGCAATCGAGGTGTCGATGGATCTCGCGCCCGGTGCGCCCGTCGATGCGACGTTCACACCGCCAAGGCTGTGGCCGATCGACATCTACTGGTTGTGCCAGTGCGCGGTCTTCCAGTCCTGGGTGCTGTGGCGGGAATCCGATGTCAGCGCCGAAGGCCACGTGACGGTGCTCTTCACCACCCCGGCCGCACAGGGCTACCCGCTGACCACCAAGATCACGCGGCCCCTCACCGGACCAGCCCCCTATACCGCGTCCGAGTACGCGTGCCCCCCACCGCCCGCGGCGCGGCGGAATCGGCAGGGGATGTGGCTCCTCGGACACGAGGACTATCTCGAGCCGACGATCTCGTACTCGACCGTGGGCACGCCCGCGGGCGACATCCAGTGGCCGGGCCTCGAATGGCGCGCCTCGAGTCAATCGGTCGTGTGCGTGGCCCCTGCCGAATGGGAGGGCGGCGTGCTCCACGCGGGCCGGCCCCACGCGGCGCCGACCTAGGGACGAAGGGACGACACGATGCCGATCGACGACGACATCGTCACCCGAGCAGTCGACAGCGTGCGCCAGGACGTCGTCGAGGGGTTCGCCGCCGCGCTCTCGCCCCGGGACCACGGATTCCAGATCGATCTGGACGGCTCGCCCGCCGTCGGCGCCGTCACGACGTCCGAGTCGATGGTGACCGTCCCCTGGGCCTACGCCTGTGTCCATACGGGGCCCTTCCTCGGCGTACCTCCGACGTACGTGGACGTGGAGCTCCGCGGGGCGACGGTGGTGCGCGTCGAGGGCGTGCAGGCCGAGTGGAGCTACCACCGCTACATCGACTTCCTGGGTGCGCTGCACCAGCTCGGCGTGTCGACCAGCGTGCGCCCCGTTCTCACCCCCGACCAGTACGCGAACTGGGACGCTCACCGGCCGTCCTGAGCGTCTCGGTTCGTCAGGCTCGGGTCGAGCGCCGATCGACCAGGAATCGAGGGCCTCGGCGCACGCTGCATCCCGTCATACCTCGAGCGCGGAGGCGACGAGATGCTTCGCACACCACCTGACATTCGACTGCTCGGCGGAATCCCACAGTTCCGCGGACTCAACCGGACCGAGCTCGCCGAGGTCCGCCGCCACGGCAGCTTCCTCGACCGGGCGCCCGGTCAGGGGATCGGCCGGCTCCACGGCGGCAACGGCCAGACCGTCCTGATCCTCGCCGGGGTGGTGACGGGCGGGTGCGGTCCCCGCCGACACTTCCGCGGCGGTGACCAGTTCGGGCCCGAGCACACCGGCGATCGCGCGGACGCGCTCGTCGCCGCGACCGCGGTCACCTTGTTCGTGATGTCCCGCCACGAGCTGCGCGTGCTCGCGGACCGGTGCCCTCGAGCCTTCGCGCGCGTCGCCGGTCGACTGCGGTCGGCGCCGTCCGACGCCGAGCTTGCCGAGCGCACTCACCGCGTGCCACGACGGAGCGTTCCCGAATCCGACTCCAGCGTCCGCGTCTGAGCGCCACGCAGCGACGGACGCAATGGAACGATGCCGGGGGAGTCGCAGGCTGCCGGCCGTCGGGTTGGCCCTCGTCGATCTCGTGAAAGCCGGACGATCCCGACCGTCGCGAGTCGAGCCCACGCCGTTCGGCTCGACGGCCTGATCGCACTCGGCGACGGATGTGTGCGAGCGTGCCCGCATGCCGATCGGTCGACGAGGGATCTCCAGATGCGTCGCCGGCGTGGTCGCGCTCACGGTCGTGGTGTCGTGTACGTCCGCCGGTTCCGCCTCGCCATCGGCAGGACCGACGAGCGCGAAGGCGTTCCGGGGGCTGGGCACGTGGGTGGACGTCTACGACTACGGACCGAAGTTCCAGTCGTCGGCGGACGCGCTCCCGGCGGTGACGCCGGCGTCGGTCGACGACATGGCCCGCCTCGGGGTGAAGACGCTGTACCTCCAGGCCGCCCAGGACGACCCTCGCTCCGAGGGCACCATCGTCGACCGCAAGCTCGTCGGCGACTTCTTGCGGCGGGCGCACCGACGCGGGCTCAAGGTCGTCGCCTGGTACCTCGCGCACTACGCCGACGTGAAGCGCGATCTCGCGCACGTCCGGGCGCTCTACGACTTCCGGGCACGCGGGGAACGGTTCGACGGGCTCGCCCTTGACATCGAATGGACGAGCGACGTGAAGGAGGTTGACCGTCGCAACCGCGCGCTCATCGATCTCGCCGCGCGGACCCGACGTCTCGTCACCCGGGTGCCGCTCGGCGCGATCGTCCTGGAGCCCGTGCTCATCGAGGACGTCAACCCCACGTACTGGCCGAACTTCCCCTGGAAGGCGCTCCGACACTCATTCGACGTGTGGCTCCCGATGAGCTACTGGACGAACCGCTCGGAAGCCTCCGGCTGGCGGAACGGCCTCCGCTACACGAGCGAGAACGTCCGTCGCGTACGCGCGAATCTCGGCGAGCCGAAGGCCACGGTCCACGCCGTCGGCGGTGTCGCCGACCGGGCGAGTCCCGCTGACTTCGCCGGCTTCGTCACCGCGGCGAAGCGCTCGGGCACCATCGGCTGGTCGATCTACGACTACGCCACGACATCGAGCAGCGCCTGGCCCCGCCTCCGTCCGTGATCGAGCTCGTCGGTCGCACGCACACGAACGCTGGACCCGGCACCCGCGGTGTGCCCGCCCCGGAGGACTGACCGTTCCCGATCTCGGCCGCGGCTTGCCCCGGAGGGCCGACCTCCCTAATCTGGGTGACTAGTCACCCAGATTGAGGACGTTGATGGCTCGCATCTCCGAGACGACCAAGGTCGAAGTCCGCGGGCGCCTGCTCACGTCGGCTGCCCGCCTGTTCGCCGATCGAGGCCTCGCCGGTACGAACATCGACGACGTCGCGCTCAGCGCCGGCTTCGGCAAGGGGACCGTCTACAACTACTTCCCGAGCAAGGAAGCGCTCTTCGCCGCGGTGATCGAGGAGGGGTGCCGGCGGGCGGTGGAGCGCTGGGTGAGCGTGCCGCGCGGCGCGTCGGTTCGGGCCGACCTCCGGGCTCTCGCCGCGGCCGACGTCGCGGTCCTCGTCGAGGACGAGGGGTTCACCCAGGTGCTCGTCCGCGAGGCGCTCGCGTTCCGGTCCGAGACCTACCCACTGGTCGTGGAGCACCTCGGTCCCTACCTCGCGGCGGTGGAGGACGTGCTGGCCGATGGTCGCCGCCGCGGTGAGGTGCGGGGCGACGTGCCGGTCTCCGAGCTCGCGTTGGGCTTCGTCGGGTTCCTCACCCTTCTCTACGTCCAGCACTGGGGGACCGGCGGCGCGTGGCCGACACTCGACGAGCTTCCCGATCTCGCCGTCACGATGTTCCTCGACGGCGCCGCCGGACCCCTCCCGGCCGAGGTGAACGCGTGAGCACCTACGTCCTCATGCGCATCCTCGAGTCTTCACCCCGCCGCTACGAGCGCGGCATGCGGTGGCTGACGTTCGGACACCTCGATCGTGCGTACGACGCCCTGGCGAACGAGGTCGACGCCGGCGCGAGCGTGCTCGAGCTCGGTTGCGGCACCGGCGCGCTGACCCGGCGCGTCGCCCGCCGCGGCGCGACCGTCAAGGGCATCGACGTCAACCCCGAGATGCTCGCCATCGCCCGCACGCACGTCGACACCGAGCAGCTCTCGGATCGGGTCACGCTCGTGGAGGCGGGCGTCGCCGATCTCGACGAGGAGCCCGACGGCTCCTACGACGTCGTCCTCGCCGGCCTCTGCCTCTCCGAGTTGAGTCCCGACGAGCTCGCGTACGCGCTCGGCGAGGCGCGCCGGATCCTGCGGCCCGGCGGCCGTCTGCTCGTCGCCGACGAGATCCGGCCCGCTCGGCGCTGGCGTCGGATCCTCCACGCGATCCTGCGGGCGCCGCTCGTCGCGCTCACCTACTTGTTCACCCAACAGACCACCCACGCCGTCCGCGATCTCCCGGCGCGTCTCGCCGACGCGGGCCTCGACCTCGTCTCCACCGAGACGACGGCGCTCGAGAGCTTCGGCACCTTCGTCGCGGCGAAGCCGACCGGCGGTACGGCGTGACCGCGGCCGCTCCGCCGACGGCGCGCCGCCGCCTGGCCGAGCTCACGGTGAGCGTGGTCGAGACGCTGTTGCGGATGCTGCCGTTCCCCACGGGGACGGGACTCCGGCGGGTGGGAACGCCAGGTCCGGAGTCGCCCGTGGTGCTCACCGGCAACTTCGCGCTGACGGTCCAGCGCGTGCGGCGCGCGCTGCGGGGCGTCGATGCCTGGCTGCTCGTCGCCAACAGCCGCGGCGTCAACGTCTGGTGCGCGGCGACCGGGGGACTCTTCACCGAGCACGACGTCGTCTCCGTGCTCAAGACGAGCCGCGTCGGCGAGCTGGTCGAGCATCGGCAGGTGGTCCTGCCCCAGCTCTGCGCGACCGGCGTCGACGGCCGCGCCGTTCGTCGGCGAACCGGCTG
>CAWDDH010000001.1:0-18030 GCA_963801105.1 uncultured Acidimicrobiia bacterium | reverse complement strand
GAGCGATGAGCTGGGTGCAGACGCTCACGGACTTCCCGGGCTTTCGCGACGGGTTCCAGGCGGGAGTCTGGGCCGCGCTGGTGACGGCGGCGCTCGCGGTCGCGGTACGGCTCGCCCGGTCCCAGCGGGCCCCCGTCCCGATGGGGCTCGTGGGTCCGGCCTGGGTCCTGGCGGCTCTGGCGGCGCTCGACGGGTGGTCGGGACTCCGCGGCGTGGCCCCGCGGCCGGGCAGCTGGGTCCCGGCGACCCTGGTGTGGGGCCTCGTGCTGCTCGCGCTCGGTGCGGAGCTCGCCGCCCGCACTCCCAACCCGAAGATCATCGGCATGGTCCTGGCCTTCCCGGCCGCCGTCGTCGTCGGGATCGCCCAGGACTTCCGGGGCCCGGGCTGGGTCCGGCCACTCGTGATCGTGAGCATCACCATCGTGGCGCCCCTCGCCGGCGACCTGGACCGCCGAGCGGCGCGCCTCGGGCTCGGGCCGCTCTTGTGGCTGGTGAGCGTGCTCGGCGTCTACGCGACGGTGCCGGACACCGAGCTGGTCCGGCCCCTCGTCGGCGCGGCGGTGCCGCTGGCCCTCGTGGGCTGGCCGTTGCGGCTCGGGCGGCTGGGTGCCGGGGGTGCGGCGGCCGGGGTCGGGTTGCTCGTCTGGATCGGCGCGCTCGAGGGGTACGGACGGCCCGGCTCCATCGTCGGCGCGGTCGGCGTGCTCGGGCTGTTCGCGGTCGAGCCCGTCGGCCGGGCGCTGTTCCGACGCCGCATCGTCCCGCTCTCGCGCACCTTGCCCGTCGCCGTCTTCGGGGTCGTCTTCGTGCTCGCGGACGTGCTGGTGACCTGGTACGGGAGCCGGGTGGCCGGATTCGCCCGGACCGGCGCCGGCGCGACGGCGCTGCTCGTGCCGGCGGTCCCGGTCGGGATCGCGATCGGCGGCGTGCTCGGTCTGTCGCGTCGACGGACCGACGGACTGCGTCCAGGCCCGCGCCGGCGCCGGTCGGCGCCGCGCGCGACCGGACCACCTGCCGGCTGATCAGCCGCTCGGAGTGCCCAGGAACCCCGAGCGGGTGGCGACCCAGGCCGCGACGAGCATCACCCCGATCGTGACGGCGAGCGCCGCGCCTGATGCGAGTTGGGTCGCGCCGAGGCCGAACAGCGTGAACAGCACCTGCAGGCAGATTCCCGTCGTGGTGGAGGCGGAGATCGACATGCCTCGGTCGACGAGTTGGTCGTACACGTGGCTGCGGTCGCCGAGCAGGATCGGCTGGTGGCTCCGTAGCCGGCGCGTGATCGCGATCGCGGTGTCCGCGACCGGCACCGCGACGAGGAGCGGCACCGCCCACCAGACCGACCAGCGGCCCGGGTCGTCCGTGAGGGCAGGGAGCACGGCCAGGGTCGTCCCGACGAGATAAGCGCCGGCGTCGCCGAGGTAGATGCGTGCCGGAGGCCGGTTGAGCGTGAGGAACCCGACGAGCGCGCCGGCGAGACCGAGCGCGACGGCGGTCGCGGCCCCGCCCAGGACGGCGAACCCGAGCGCGCTCACCGCCGCCGACCCCCGCCGCGAGGCCGTCCTGCCCATCGAGCAGGTTGACGGCGTTGAGCAGCCCGAGCGCCAGGACCGCGGTCGCGAGGCGCGCGAGCCACGGACCCGGCACGGCGGCCGCGGCCGCGGCGGCGATGAGCACTTCGGTGATGATGCGAGGCGCGACGGGGAGCGGCCGCACGTCATCGGCCAGCCCGAGCGCGAGAGCAAGGGCCATCGGGACCAGGATCGCCGGGCGGCCGGCCAGTACCGGCCCGGCCGCGGCGGCGACGAACACGGCGACGCCGCCGAGATACGCGACGGGTACGCGTTGGGTCTTCAGGGCGCCCGGGTTGTCGACGATGCCGCGAGCGAGCGCGAGCCGCCGGGCGAGCGGGGTGCAGACCACGCCGCCGACCAGCCCGATCGCCACGGCTAGGAGCCCGTCCACACGAGCACCTCCGAGACGCGGCCCGCATGGACCTCGAACCTGGTTGCCGTCTCGAACCCGCAGGCGCGGTACATCGCCAGCGCCCGGTCGTTGTCGGCCGTCGTGACCACCCGCGCCGCGGCGATTCCACGCGCGCGGAACGCGACACACGCGGCGGCGACGAGGGTCCGTCCGATGCCGCGGCCGCTCGAGGTCCGGTCGACCGCGACCGCGAGGATCTCCGCGGTCGGGAGCTCGGTCGTGGCCGTCGGGTAGCGCAGCGTCTCGAGGACCCGCGGCAGCGCCCGGACCAGTCGCGGCGCCGCGCGCGTCCCGGCGACGACACCGTCGCGCACGAGGAAGCGTCGGTACAGCGCACCGAGGTCGCCTACCCCGGCGACGAATCCGATCACCGTCGCGCCGTCATCGGTCGCGACGAGCACGAAGGAGTCGGGGCCCGCGAGCACCCGTCGGTAGAGCCGGCGCAGGAACGGTACGCCGAGGCTCGAGAGGAAGCCCTCCGCGATGCGCTCGGCGTGCAGCGAGGCGATCCGGGCCAGGTCCTCGGGCCGGGCCGGCCTCACGGAGGTCGCGGTGGTCATGATCCGCGCCGGGCCAGCAGCCGGTCGTAGGTCTCGAGCGTGATCTCGATCGGGCGGCGGTCGTCGAACTCGTGACGGGCCTTCTCGAGCGCGGCCGCGCCCATCCGGGAGCGGAGCGCCCGGTCGCCCGCCAGCGTGGCGACGGAGTCGGCCAGCGCGGGTGCGTTGCCGACCGGCACGAGCAGGCCGGTTTCGCCGGTCTCGACGACCTGCCGGCAGCCGCGGATGTCGGTGGCGACCACGGGGAGTCCGGTCGCGGCCGCCTCCATCGCGGAACGGGGGTACCCCTCGCGGTGTGACGCGAGCACGTAGAGGTCCATCGCACCGTAGAGATCCTCGACGTCGTCGCGCAGTCCGAGAAACGTGATGGCGGCCCGGCGCTCGACGGCAGCGAGGTCTGCCGCGCCCAGCTGGTCGGGCTTGGCCTCGTCGAGGCCGCCGACGACGACGAACCGCAGGTTCGGCACGCGGTCACGCAGGCTCGCGGCGGCGTCGAACAGCTCGCGGTAGCCCTTCTCCCACACCAGGCGGCCGACCGCGCCGCAGACGACGTCGTCCGGTCCGGCGCCCCATTCCGCGCGCAGCTCGGCGCGCCGGCGTGCGTCGAGGCGGTCCGGCCGGAACCGCGTCAGGTCCACGCCGTTGCCGAGCACGGTGAGCTTGGTCGCCGGGATGCCGAGGCGACGCAGGACCGCGATGTCCTCGGGGTTCTGCACCAGCTCGGCGTGCGACGCCGTCGCGGCGAGGCGCTCGAGCGAGTAGACGACCGCTCGCTTGCCGCGTCCGTCGTCGGGAGTCGCGTAGAGGCCATGGACCGTGTTCACGATCGCCGGCACCCGTGCTGTGCGTGCCGCGAGGCGGCCGTACACACCCGGCTTCGGGTTGTGGGTGTGCACGATGTCGGGACGCAGCGAACGGAACAGGCCGCGGAGCTCGGCGAACGCGGCGACGTCCCGGTGCGGGGCCATCGAACGCGTGGCGTGCTGCAACGGGACGTGACGGATCCCGCGGGCGGTCAGCGCCGGCACGTACCGCCCCGGCGCGGACGCGCCGATGACCTCGTAGCCCGCGTCTCGGAAGGCGCTGAGCTGGGGTCCGAGCAGCAGCTCGAGGCTCATGTCGGTGGTCGTGACGTGGACCAACCGACGGGTCATCCGGTCGCGCCCCGGTACCGCCAGCGGTTCGCCTGCTCGCGGAGCGCGTCCTCGAGGCGCATGCCGCCGTCGACCTTGGCGGTGAACGAGCGCATGCTGTCGCTCGCCTGGATGGGCGAGCGGGCAAGCCGGTGGACGTCGGTCCGACCGGGGACGTTGGACCGGGTCCCGGCGAGCGCGGCGGACCGGTAGCGGACGCGTACCGCCCGGTCCGCGGGCAAGCTGCCGGCCACCGCCTTCGGATACGCGAAGTGTCGCGGCCGTTCGCCGACGTGCTCGGCGATGAGGTCGTCCGCCCGGTCGAGCTCGTCGTCGATCCGCTCGGCCGGCAGCCGGTCGAGGAGTGCGTGGGTGTGCGTGTGCGACCCGACGGTGACGAGCCCGGTCGCATGCGCGTCGCGGAGCGCGCTCCAGCTGATGGGCCGGCCGTCGTGCGGAAAGTCCCGACCGCGGTCGACGAACTCGGTCGCGACATAGAGCGTCGCGGGCAGCCCGAAGCGGACCAGGACGGGGACGGCGAGCTCGGCGAAATCGGCCGTCCCGTCGTCGAAGGTGATCACGACCGGACGGTCGGTGGCGGGCGTGGCCGGCTCGAGCGCCGCGAGGGCGTCGTCGATCGTGCGGACCCGACCGGTGGAGGCGAGCGACTCCATCTGGGCTTCGAAGTCCGCGAGCGCGAGGTCCACGTCGAGAGGGGTGCGCCGGCCGACGCGGTGGTAGATCAGCACCACGACGCCGGGCGCCGGTGGCCGGACCCGATCCGCTGCCCGGGCGGACCACTTGAGCACCTGTTTGGGCAGCCTCGACACTGCCGTCTCCTCCGACGCGGGGTCGCGCATCGTAGACGTTCCGGCGGCGGCGGCCGGTCGGCGGCGGCCGGTCGGCCGCGGGCCGTCCGACCAGCCGCGGGCCGGTCAGTCGACCGCGGGCGCGGGGGCCGGCGGCTCGATCGGGATGTGCTCGCCCCAGCCCTCGTGGCGGGCGCGCCGGAGGTGGCGCTCCACGATGAGGAGCTTCGCGGCCTGCCGGGCGCGGACTCGCAGCGCCGGTCCGGACCGACGGGGTCCGAGCCACGTGAGCCCGCCGAAGTGGTGGTACTTGCCCTGCCAGCCGGTGGGCATCTCCGCCCAGGTCAGCCCGGCGTCGCACATCTGCTTGAAGTACCAGGCGCCGGTGTCGTAGGCGATCTTGCCGCCGAAGGCGTTGAAGTCCTCGACCTCGGTGTATTCGAACGAGGGCTCGACGCGGCCGCGGACCTGCTCGGTGTCGATCATGAGGAGCCACGCCGTCGGTCGGGGCGCGAGCCGGCGCTCGGCACGCGTCACCGGATGGACGTAGCACTCGCTGCCGTGCTGCATGCGGCCGCAGACGATCGCCGCGCCCGTGGCCTGTGCGGTGTCGACCATGTCGCGGAGCCAGTGGTCACCGGTGAACTCCACGTCGGAGTCGGAGAAGAGGGCGTACCGGCTCGGACAGGACGTGAGCCAGCCCGACAGCCAGTCGGCGTGGCCGCGGCCGCGGGGCGCGACCTGGAGCTCCAGCCAGCCCGCATGGTGGAACCGGTCGAGCATCCCCAACGAGCCGTCGGTCGATCCGCAGTCCCCGACGACCAGGTGGAAGTCCATGCCGGCGAACCGGCGCATCGACCGGATGCACAGTTCGGTGGCACGCGCGGTGTCCAGGTTCGCGACGTAGGCCGTGACGCTGGTCGGGTCGGTGGTCATGCGGTCGCCTGCTCGAACGACGGTGGTATGGGGTCGGACGGATCGAGTGCACACGGCACCCGAGGCGGCCGAGTCGCGCGCCACGGTCCGGCGCGGAGCCGCCGATGCTACTCGTCGTCTCGGCGGCCCCTCGCCGGCTCGTCGGACGCGGGGTCGGGGTCGGGGCCGCCGCCCTGTAGGAACGCGAACAGTCCCTCGGGATCGTCCCGGAGCCACGCGTGCGCCCGGGCCGCCGCGTCGGCGTTCGCCGCGATCATCCGACGTTCCGCCGGCCCGCGCACCGCGCCGAGCGCACGGTGCTTCCAGCGGCGGGCCGGAGCCCAGGAGACCGGCACCCGCTCGACCGGGTCGGTCAGGCGATGGAGGGTCGACCCGGCGAGGTCGCGCCGGAACAGGCTGGCGCGGGCGCCCGCACCGAGATGGAACACGGCGTCGCCGTAGATCCCCGCGATCAACGGGTGGAGTTCGCGGCGGTTGGAGCGGAGGATCGGCCGCCAGGGGAGGTTCTCGGTCGCGAGGAGGTACGCGAGCCGGATCCCGGTGTCGGCGGCCTGGCCGCTCGTGCGGAGGAAGGTCCGGAACCCGCGGGTCCCGTCGGTGTCCGGCGAGAAGCTGAAGGGGTGCTGCTCGAGGAAGCTCCGGGGGAGCATGGTGCAGGACGGGTGCGGGAGGAGCACGTCGCCGTTCTCGCGGCGCAGGATCCCGACGACGGAGTCATCGGTGCCGGCGAGCAGCGTGTCCTGCCAGGCGTCGGCCACGGGGAACGAGTCGAGGTCGAGCGTCACGACGTGGCTCGCCGCCTCCGGCGCGGCGCGAGCCATCAGCGCGTCGAGGTGGTGCGCGTGCTCGCGGCTGCCGCGGTCGGATGACGGTTCGGTCGGCCAGACGGTGACCTCCGCCCGGGTCTCCAACCGCTCGCGAGCGGCGTCGGTGACCCGCGGAAGCGCGGCGTGGATCCGGTACGGCACGGTCGTGTGACGGGCGATGCGGTCGAGGTGGAGCGCGAGGAGCGCCTCGTCGTCGGCATCCCGGACGACGTAGACCACGAGGATGGAGAGGCGCTCGATCACGGCTTGGGATCCTGCCGTATGCCCGTGCACGGTTCCGCGGTGCGGAAGGCGACGATCCGCGCCGTCGCGCGCGTCGGCGCTCGGGACCACGTGACGGCCACGATCCGTCCCGGGACGTGTGGCGGGTCCACGTGGACGGTGACGCAGACCAGTTCGCGGGCCGGTCCGGGCCGCGACTGATCCCGCGTGGGCAACTTGTTGCCGCGGTGGTAGTTCCGCCACTCGAAGCCGCCGTTGACAGTGCGCGCCGGCCACCCTGCTCGCACCGCGGCCTCGGCCACGCGCCAGCGCGCGCTGTCGTAGGACGCGGAGTCCGCGGTATAGGCGGCGCCGAGGAGCACGAGCCCGCCGAGCGCGATCACCGCAACGATCCGTCCCGATGCCCCGTGGCGATGATCGCCGGGATCATCCGGTGCACCGGGGGCGAGGACCGCGGGGCGGCTCCACGCGAGCGCGAGGGCGACGACCGCGATCGAGGGGCAGCGCGTAGCGGTCGTAGACCTGGAGCCGGGTCGCCACGGCGAGGAGGTACGCGGCCGAGTAGCCGGCGATGGCCAGGCCCAGCAGCAGCGTGACGGGCTCGAGAGACGTCAGGTCGCGCGCCCGGAGTCGCCGTGCGGTCGCGACGACGGGTGGAACGGTGACGAGCACGAGCACGAGACCGGCCACGCTGGCGAGCAGCACGAGGGCCGGACCACGCCGATCGGGGCATGACGTCGGGCCGTCGCCCGACGAGCACGATGTTGGAGAGCGCGCCGTCGCGCATGAAGTAGTTGCCGACGAACGCGTCGCCGGGGGTCCGCGCGGCGGTGACCGCGAGCCAGAGTGCCGTGGCCGTGCCGACCGCGGCGCCGACGATCGGTGTCTCGGTCCAGACCCGACGAAGACGCGCCACCGGTCGGGCCCAACAGAGGACGGGGAGGCAGAGGAGCCCGACGAGCCGGACGAACCCGGCGCTCTTGATGACGGTCCGCCGGATCGAGCCGGGACTCGGGACCGCGGGGGCGAGCGACCGTCCGTCGGGCACGGAATGCCACCAGGCGAGGAACGCGAGGGTCGCGAGGCCGGCCACCGCTCCGACGACGAGCCAACGTCGGACGCCGGCTCGGTCGCCGCACGGCGCCCGCTGGACGAGCGACTGTCGTGAGCACTGCGATCACCGTGACGATCGCGTACTGACGGATCGTGGAGGCGAACCATCCCACCACGACGGCGGCGATCAGCAGTCCGGTCGACGCAGGGCGACGCCGGAGGGCGATCGTCGCGAGGAGCAGCGCCACCGACGAGAAGGCGAACGCCGGGACGTCGGTCATGAAACTCACCGAGAGCGGACCCCAGAGCGGGCCGGCGGCGACGGCGCCCGCCACGAGGAGCACGCCGAGCCACGAGACGCCCAGCGTGCGTGCGGTCCCCGCCGAGCGCGCCGAGCCCGACGACCCCGAGCAGCGCCGTCGTCACCTGGAGCGCACCGATGTCGCGCGTCCAGACGAGCGCGACCGGCGCCGCCACGAGGAGCTGGCCGACGAGGCTCATCGAGACCCAGTGGTTGAACGAGAGGTGCCCCTGGTCGACCAACCGGAAGAGAGTGACGAGGTAGGACCAGTCGTCGCTGCGGGGGATCCCGATCGCGCGGTAGTGCGCGGTCAACGCGAGAGGCAGTGCGAAGCCGACCACCGCGATGCCGACCAGGACGGCGATGGCGGGGCCCGTACCGTTCGACCGCGCCCGGGGTGCGGATCCGGCCTGCGCTTTCTCGGCGGTCCTCACCCTCCCACGACCTCGTCGTCCAACGTCGGCTCCCGCGGGTTGTGACAGAGCGCGCAGGATAATGCGCGGGGTCGGTGGCAATGCCGACGCTGAGAGTGGTGGACGCCAGCCGAAGATTGCCGCGCGCCGGACCTGAGTGGAGCCTGGGGAACTGCGGGGAGCGCCGGATCGTGGGCCGGGCTGCCTATGGAAGCCCGGCCGGGGGATGACTACACTAAGTGGTCCTCGCGGCACATCTCACTGACGCGAGACCACTGAGTGGCGGAGCGCTGGCCTCCGTCTGGGGGGTCACCAGCTATGCGGCCATTGGACTACGTGCGGATCTTGCGCCGTCGGTGGTGGATCATTGTGATCGGCGCGCTGATCGGCGGGCTGCTGGCGTTCGTGACCCAGCCCAGCGACGCATCCGTGGCCCGCCAGACCGCGCCGCTTGTTCGGTACCGCGCCACGAACTTCATCCTCGCCAACTCGGATTCGCTCGCGCGCAACGGCAGCACCCCGATCTCCTGGGACCGGCTCGCCCTGTACACGATCCGCGGCGAGGTGGCCCGCAAGGCCGTGGCCAGGCTCGGTGGCTCCGCCGTGGGCGACGTCGTCCAGGCCCAGTCGGGTTCGGACAGCAGCTCGTCCAGCTCCGGCAACGACTCCGCGTCGCGCAAGAAGGCGAAGGCGGGCGACGCGTCCACGATCAACTTCCGGAAGGGGAAGGGAACCTTGCGGGTCTTCGCCCCGCAAGGCATCGTCGACGTCGCCGCCGTTCCGGACCCGTCGATCAACGGCCTCTCGATCGTCGTCACGGGCGGGGCGCAGCAGGCGCCGAAGGCGGCCGATGTCTTCGCCGCCGAGCTGGTCAAGTTCCTCGACGGCAAGGCCGTCAAGGAATACCAGCAGCAGAAGACCGGCCTGACCGGTCAGATCTCGGACCTCATCGTCGCCGACCAATCCATCGACGCGCAGCTCGTGGCGGCCGGCGCGAATGCGCCGCTCGTGCAGAGCCTGCAGCAGCGCAAGGTCGCCAACGCGCAGAAGATCGAGGGGATCCAGGCGGACCTCGTCCAACTCGAGCGCGAGGGCCCGGCGATCGGACAGTACGCCCCGCTCGACTCGGCCGAGAACGGCCAGCTCCAGCAGGTCCGCACCCCCGGCGGGTCGGCGATCTCGTCCAGCCAGCGGCTGATCCTCGGCGGTGCGATCGGCGCATTGCTCGGGCTCGTCCTGCTCATCATCATGGAGCTCCTCGGCGCACGGATCCGTGACGTCCAGGGCACCGAGGGCGCCGCCCGGATGCCGGTCATCGCCGAGATCCCGGTCGTGAAGATCAACCGGGCGGACCGGTTCGTCGTGTCGACTTCGGCGGATCCGGCCTCGCTCACCGCCGAGGCCTACCGATCGTTGCGCACGTCGCTGCTCGCGATGTGGCAACGCCACCCGAAGAACACGCCGTTGCCGACGGCGCGCAACGGCAACGGGAACGGCGCAACCAACGGCAGCGGGAACGGTGCAACCAACGGGAGCGGGAACGGTGCGTCCCACGGCCGCCCGCTGAGGACGCTGCTCGTCACCTCGCCCGGACCGGCCGAGGGCAAGTCGATCTCGGTCGTGAACCTTGCCGCCGCGTTCGCAGAGACCGGGATGTCGGTCATCGTCATCGACTCGGACTTCCGCCGCCCGACCCAGTGCCGCTACCTCGACCGTCCGAAGAGCCCGAACCTCGCGGACCTCGACATCGCGTGCTCACCCGAGGATCTCGAGGCCGTGCTCCAGGACACCGAGGTGCCGGGGGTGCGGCTCGCGGCGAGCGCACCGACCAAGTCGGACCCTGGTCACGCGATCGCGGTGGCGAAGTCGGCCGTGCGCGCCGCGCAGGACCTCGCCGACATCGTGATCGTCGACTCGCCTCCGCTGTTGCTGGCCAACGATGCGTCCGACCTCGCGCTCGGCGTGGACGCGACGATCCTGCTCGCCCGGGCGGGCTGGACCCGACGGAGTGGCGTCGTCGCCTCCGCCGACCTGCTGCGCCGACTCGAGGCACCCGTGATCGGCATCGCCATCGTCGGCGCGGAGCACGGCGTCCGGGCCGGCTACTACGGCTACTACGGCTACTACGGCTACGGGTACGGCTACGCGCATCCGGGCGAGGTCTCGATCGTGCACCGGCTCATGCCCTGGAAGGCCGGACGGAAGCCGTCCTCGCGGCCGTCACCCCAACGCCAGCAGTCTCAGGCCGGGCGCTCGTCCTCCCCGCCGTCGGCGCGGACGTCGGTGGCCGATCCGGACGACCCCTGGGTCTGAGCTCCGGTGGCGACGAGCCGAGTGGTCGACGGCTCGGGGCCCATTGCTCGATCGCCGACTGCGCTCACGCGCCGCGGCGACTTCGGCGTCGTGGTCCTCGGACGGCACGACGAGCGCCCGATCACTCTCGCGGGGACGGCGGTGAGCGTGTGGGACGCGCTGGATCGTCCCCGTCCGCTGGCGGACGTCGTGGGAGAGCTCGCGGACCGGTTCGGGGCCGACCCGGCGACGGTGCGTGCCGACGTCGAGCCACTGGTCGCCGAGCTCCTCCGCGCCGGGGTGCTGGAGCAACGGCCGTGACCCGTCCCGATCTCGCCGGGCTGCTCGGCGCGGGTCTCCCTGGTGTGCAGGTTCGTCGGCTCACCGACGAGGATGCCGGTGCCGTCATCGAGACGGCGCTCGACGAGCGGGCCGTGTCCGTGCTCGCGAGTGCGGTCCGGTCCGGGGCACTCGTCACGAGCGAGGACGTCCGCGAGGTCCTCGTCACCGAGCACGAGGCCGCCATGTCGCGGTGCGTGCTCTTGGAGCAGACGCTGCTGGAGCTCGCCGACCTGCTCGATGGGGCCGGGGTGGCGTTCCGGGTGCTCAAAGGCCCGGCCGTCGCCCACCTGGACTACCCCGACCCCGCGTGGCGCACGTTCGGTGACGTGGACCTGCTGGTGCGCTCCGCGGACTACGAGCGCGCGGTCCGGACCCTCGAACGATGGGGCGGCCGGCGTCGCTCCCAGGAGGTTCGACCCGGGTTCGACCGGCGTTTCGGCAAGGGCGTGTGCATGATCGGCCCCCGCGGCGTGCAGGTGGACGTCCACCGCATGCTGGCGGGGGGACCGTTCGGGCTCGCCGCCGACGCGGAGGTGCTCTTCTCCGACGCCGACGAGGTCCGGATCGGGGGCCAGACGCTCCCCACCCTGACGCGCGACCTCCGATTCCTCCACGCGTGCCAGCATGCGGTGCTTGGAGACTGGCCCTCCCGACTCGTCCCGCTCCGTGACGTGGCACAGCTGCGACTGACCACGAACGTGGATCTCGACGCGACCCTGCGCCTCGCCGACCGCTGGCGGTCGACCATCGTGGTCGCGGGCGCGATCGCCCTGGCATCGACCTCGCTGCGCCTGCCGTCCGATGACGTGGTGGCGTGGGCCGCGCGCTACGAGGGGTCGCGGTTCGAACGGCGCGCGCTCGCCGCGTACGTGGGGCCGCAGCGCAGCTACGCGAAGCAGATGACGGCCTCCATCCCCGCGGTGTCGGGGCTGGCCAACAAGGCATCCTTCGTGACCGCGCTGCTCCTGCCCGACCGTGGGTACGTGGGTCGGCACGACGGCGGCTACCTCCGACGTGTCCGGCGCGCCTGGAAGTCCCGGACGTCCGGCGCATCGACGAGGTCCTCGTGATCCCGGAACCGGATCCCGACCAGCTCCCGCTGTCGACCGCGCTGACGGCGACCACCGAGCGCCGCGTGCGAGTCGTGGACGTCCTACGTGATCGGGGTGGGCGCGGTTGCGTACGGGATCATGGTCGTGTTCGGCGTCGGGTCCGGGACGTTCGAGCTGGTGGAAGCGATCCCACTCGTGCCGATCCTCGCGTATCTCACGTACCGGATGGGGCACCGTCTGGCCGAGAAGGACGGCGACCCGTCCGTCGCCCGGTTGGTCCTTGCGGCCTTCGCGGCCAAGCTGCTCGGCACGCTGATCCGCGCCGCCGTGGTGGCCTGGGTCTACGGCAACCGGTCCGATGCCCTCGACTACCACCGGTACGGGCAGGCCCTCGCTCCAGAGTTCCGCGCGTTCAACTTCTCGGCCGCGCACTCCTGGACCGGGACCGGGTTCATGCGGTCGTTCACCGGGATCATCTATGCCTTCACCGGAGCATCGAAGGTCAGCGGGGCGATCGTGATGGCCTACCTGTCGTTCCTCGGTGGGATCTTGCTCTGGCGGGCGTTCCGACGGACCGTGCCCGACGGTCTGACCTACCGCTACGGGCTGCTCGTCCTGTTCCTGCCGTCGCTCCTCTACTGGCCGTCCGCCCTGGGCAAGGAGGGTTGGGCGATCTTCTGTCTTGGCTTGGGGTCCTACGGGGTGGCGCGGGTCACGACCGGCCGGATCATGTCCGGGGTGGTGTGGTTCGCCGCCGGCATCGGTGGGATCACGATGCTCCGGCCCCACGTCGCGCTGACGATGTTCGCGGGGGTGACCCTCGCGGGGCTCGTCGGGAAGTCGCGCCGTCCGGGCGGCGGCTCCGGCCTCCTGCGGATCGCGCTCTTCGGCGCGCTCTTCGTCATGTTCATCTTCCTCGCGTCGTCGACCGCGGAGTTCTTCGGCGTCGCGAGCCTGAATACCGAGACCATCAACCAGACGCTCGCGAATGCCGAGGGCCGCACCACCGAGGCCGGCTCGCGCTTCACGCCGGTGAACGCGACGACCAACCCTGCGCTGCTCCCGCTCGCGTTCGTCACGGTGCTCTTCCGGCCGCTGCCGATCGAGGCCACGAGTGGTGTCGCCGCCGCGTCCGCCCTCGAGGGCGTCTTCCTCATCTACCTGACGGCCAAATCGATACGGCGCCTGCGGTCGCTTCCGCGGAGCATGCGGAGGTATCCGTTCGTCGCCTACTGCGTCGGGATCCTGTTCACCTTCGTGTACGCGTTCTCCGCCTTCTCGAACTTCGGGATCCTTGCCCGGCAGCGATGTCAGGTGCTGCCGTTCTATCTCGCGCTGCTCTGCCTCCCCGAGTGGAACCGGGAGGGGGTGATCACGGCCGAAGAGGCGCTGACGGGTCGTGACGAGATCGTGCCCGTGGACCACGTGGTCGCGCCCGATCCCTACGCGGACGAGCGCGGGTCAGCGGCCGTCGCCGATCAGGCCGACCCGTACGAGGGAGCCGGGACCGCGACCGAGTTCGATCCGTACGCACCGTTCCGCGAGGGTTAGCAGGGTGTCGGTCGCCCAGTTCGCTCCGAGCGGGCCCTTCCGCGACGCCGGCTACGTGCGATCGAGCACGTTCGCGTTGCTGGACTTCACGGTCGCGGTCCACAGCGACGATCCGGAGCTCGTCGCGCTCGTCGAGCTGTTGTACGGGGAGACGCGGGTCGCGGCTGGTCCCGACCACGCGCTCGCGCTGGGGGCGACACCCGTCGACGGACGCCCGGGATGCTTCGCCTCGCTCGACGGCTCGGTCGTGGTCCGGACCCCGGCCCGCAGCATCGCGTTCACGAACCTCGTGTTCGAGGCCAACCAGCAGGCGATCGCGTCGGTGGCGGGCGGGGTGCGGCTGCACGGCGCGGCCGTGGCCATCGGCGACCGCGCGGTGGTGCTGCCGGGTGCCATGGGTGCGGGGAAGTCGACCCTCGCGGCCGCGCTCACTCGACGTGGAGCCGGCTATCTCACCGACGAGGTCGTCGCGTTCGACGCGGTCACGGGATCGGTGCGCCCGTACGCGAAGCCGATCTCGCTCGGCGCACCTCCGGAGACGCTCGAAGTCCCCTGGGCGCCGTCCGGACCCGCGCGGCGGTACCTGGGGGCGAGCGGGCTCGTCCCGCCGGCGACGATGGGGACGAGCGCCGGGGCCGTCCCAATGGGGGCCGTCGTCCTGCCCCGCTACGTCGCGGGCGCGCCGACGACGGTCGAGCACCTCGCCCCCGCCGAGGCCCTCACCGCCGTGGCCGCGCAGGCGTTCGGCCTCGACCGTGCGGGGACCCTTGGCCGGCTCGCGGACCTGCTGGCGGGGGTCTCGGTCCATCGGCTCGTCTCCGGCGATCTCCGGGCGGCGGCCGACGCGGTCGAGGCGATCATCGGCGCGGTGATCCTGTGAGCGCCGCCGCGCCCACGCCGGCGTCGCGACCGCGACGGCTGGGGAGCGACGTCGACGCGGTGGTGATCGACGGCACGACGGTCCTGTTCGCGGCCGGTGAGCTCCACGAGCTCAATCCCAGCGCAACCGCGATCTGGCTCGCGTGCGACGGGAGCCGGAGTGTCGCGGCGATCGCCGGGGACCTCGCGGCCCGCTTCGACGTCGACGCCGGAGCCATGGCCGCCGAGGTCGCGGGCGCGGTCGACGTCCTGAGCGCCCGCGGGCTGCTCACCACCGACCCGAACGTCCCGATCCGGTCGATGGAAGTCCTCGAGCCGACGCCCTTGTGTGCCTCGTGCGGCGAGGGCCCGGCGTACGAACGCCAACTCGTCGTGGACGTCGGGGACGCCGTGCTCACCATCGGGACCGACGCGGGTCTGGTCGGGCCGTTGACCGCGGCGCTGGGCGACGGTGTCGTGCTCGGTGTCCTGCCCGAGCCGGCAGGCCGGCCTTCCTACGGCGTCGTGGTCCCCGACGCCACGAGCGCGCGCCGGCTCAGGGAGGTTCCGCGGCTCCACCGTGGACCCGACGTGCTCGTCCGGGCCCGTCGGGCCCAGCGTGTGCTCGACGCGTTGGTCACGCTCGTCTCGCACCACCGGGCCCCCGACTCCCTCCGCCTCGACGCGCTCCCGGTCGGGGACGGCACGCGCGTCGTGCTGGTTCCTCCGCCCACGAACCGGGTCGCGTTCGAGCGCGCGGCGGCGCGGGCCGGGCTCGCGGTCGGTGACCTCGCGAGCGTGGTGGTCGATCCGGAGCAGCAGACGGCCACACTCGGCCCTGTGGGCCTCCACATCGACCGCGAGCCACTCCGGCAGGTCGCGGCGGCACGTGGTGACGTGGGGTACGAACCGCCGTCGCTCGCGTGGGGCACGGTCCCGGTCGCCGCGGTCGCGGTGCGGGGGACCCCTACTCCGACGAGTGCCTTCGCCGAGCTCGCCCCCCTTCTCGCCGGTGTGCCGGCGCGACTCGAGCCGGTGCTGGCGTTCGCGCGAGCCGTCCCGATCATCGAAGGGATCGAGGTCGCGACGATCGTCGCGGCACTCCGGCGCTGAGGCGCCGACCGGCGCCGCCGGTCAGAGCGTTTCGCCGGTGAACGTGCGGCCGCGCAGCACACCCTTGGCGTCGAACACGAGCGGAGCGTGGCGACAGACGATCTCGGGATCGAACTCTGGGTGGTCGACGAGCAGGATCGCGAGATCGCACGCTTCGAGCGCGTCGGCGCCGAACTCGACGGTGTCGATCGCGAGATGGTGGTGGCGAGCGTTCGGGATGTGGGGGTCGCACGCCGTGAGGCGGGCACCGAGCGCCGCGAGCCGGTCGGAGACCATGACGGACGGCGACTCCCGCCAGTCCGAGGTGCTGGCCTTGTATGCCATCCCGAGGAGGAGGATCCGGCTCCCGTTGACCGGTCGCTCGTGGCGGTTCAGGAGCGCCGTGACCCGCGAGACGACGTAGTCCGGCATGTGCTCGTTGACGTCGTTGGCGAGTTCCACGAACCGGAACGCGTGGCCCGAGCGCCGGCGGACCCGCCACGAGAGGTACGACGGGTCGATGGGGAGGCAGTGTCCCCCGACGCCGGGACCAGGCGTGAAGCGCATGTATCCGAACGGCTTGCTCGACGCGGCGTCGATCGCGGACCAGATGTCGACCCCGAGATCACCGGCGAACATCGCCAGCTCGTTCACGAGTGCAATGTTGACGTGCCGGAACGTGTTCTCGAGCAGCTTGACCAGCTCGGCCTCGGCGGTGGTCCCGACGGGGACGACCTTGTCCACGAGCGTGGCGTAGAAGGCCTCCACCGCCCGACCCGAGGACTCGTCGACCCCGGCGACGACCTTCGGAGTGTTCTCGAAGGTCCAGCGGGGGTTGCCCGGGTCGATGCGCTCGGGCGAGTAGCCGAGGAAGAAGTCGGTGCCGGCGCGCAGTCCCGATCGCTCGAGGATCGGCCGCACCAGCTCCTCGGTGGTCCCCGGGTAGGTGGTGGACTCCAGCACCACGAGCGCGCCGGGCCGGAGGACCTGCGCGAGGGCCTCGGTGGCCGATTCGACGAAGGCGAGATCCGGAGCGCCCTCGCGCAGCGGAGTGGGCACGGAGATGACGGCGACGTCGTAGTCGGCGAGATCGGCGACCGCGTCGGTGACCGTGTAGCCACGGTCCAGGGCACTCTGCAGACGCTCGCGCGACACGTCCTCGACGAACGAGCGGCCGGCGCGCAGCGCCCCCACACGTGTGGCGTCGACCTCGTAGCCCACGACGGGGAACCCGACCTCCGAGGCGCGCATGGCGACCGGGAGTCCGACGTAGCCCTGGCCGACGATGACGACGCGGGCCGTGCGATCGTCGATGCGGCCCAGGAGGGTCGTGATCATCTCGGGCAGCAGTAGATCAGGTAGATCTCGTCGATGCAGGCGCCGCCGTGGCCGGTGGTGTCGTGGCCATCGCCCGAGGACGGCTTGCCATCCGAGGTCACCGTCTTGGACGGGTTGCCGTCGCTGCCGATCGAAGCCGTCGGCGACGGGGAGCCCGAGGAGATCGGCCCGCCGGCGGTCGCCGCGCCGAGCGCGGTCGCGTCCGTGGCCGTCGCGTCCGGGCTCGTCACGGTGTCGAGCGTGCCGGTGCCGTCGGCACCCTGCGCCGAGGCGACGGCGCGCGGGTCGCAGCCGACGTCGTCCTCGTCGTGGTCGCCGTCGTCGTGACCCTCCTTGCAGCCGCCGCTGTCGTCGCTGCCGCCGCCGCCGTCGCCGCCGCCCTTGTTGTCGTCGTCGTGGTCGCCGCCCGAGCTCCCGCCACCACCCTGGTCGTCGTCGTCCCCGTCGCCGTGGCCACCGCCACCGCCACCGCCACCGCCACCGCCACCGCCGCCGCCGCCGCTGCCGGCGCAGGGGAACAGCAGTCGGAGTCCGACCTGCACTGCGATCGGGGGGTTCGGATCGATGTAGCCCTCGACGAAGTGGTTCCCCTTGCGTGCCCAGCCGAGCACCATCCGGCACTGGCGGGCCGCGGCGTTCGGTCCCGTCACCGTCGGGAGGAGCACGGCCCACACCTGGCCGTCGTTGGAGGTCAGCTGGGGTGTGGTCGCGGGGTAGTCCACGCCCACGCTCGGGTTGTCACGGAACCACTGCCGGATCGCGGGAGGCACCGAGGAGGCCTGGGTGTCGCCCGGCGCGGGATGCACCTGTCCAGCGGCGTTGATCACCACCATGTAGAAGTTGATGCAGGGTCGTTCCGTGCCCGCCGAGGTCGTCGCGTACGCCGCAGTGGTGCGGATCACCGGAGCCGCCCATACGATTCCACCGGCGATCGCGCCGCGCGTGATCAGCTGGCGGCGGCTCAAACCGCCGTCGAGGACCCGCTCTGGCTCGACGTGCATGAAGTGTCGTTCCCCCAGTTGTCGGACGACCACTCTCGGTGGAGTCCGACCGTGCCCATTTCAGTACGAGGAATCGCTCGATTGGTCGTTCCCGCCCAGAATAGGACGCGAACGAGAAGGTTAGCATCGCCCCCCACGGCCTGACCAGGGGGCCGTGACTCCCTCATCGGCCCGTCGGGGTGGGAACTCAAGACTCTTCCGCCCCGGCCACGATGCGTGGCGGTGCGGCCCGACGGGCGCCGGCCAGGGCCTATTGGCGTGATCCTG